>JAQWSU010000031.1 GCA_029243025.1 Pirellulaceae bacterium
CGAAACGGAGACTTGGGCTTGCTGATTGAAAGATGAAGCCGATATGGAAGTCGCCGTTGAGCTTGACCGAATCGTCTTTTACTAAGCTGGCTATGCTTGAGTAGGGACTATTACTTCCAGTGGTCGTATCCCCGCCCCCTGTGTTTGCATCGTTGGTTAAAACCAATGTGTCGTCGGATACGACGACGGAACCTTCTGTTTCATCGGCGGTCCAGCCCGTACCATCTCCGTTGAACCCTGAGAATGAATTCCGTTCCGATGCCAAAGCGTCCGTTACGGAGCCCTCGACCTGCAAGTTTAAGCTGCCTTCGGCGATTACCTCGCCCAGCGAGAGTAACGAATCGGATGCGAGCCAGAGGTCGGCTGGAGTGATCGCGTCGAATTGCCCGGAAGCGTCTACATCGAGCGCGACGTCAGCGGTTCCAATTGAACTGCCGGCGATAAGTCGTAAATCGCCAGCGTTGATCACGGTGTTGCCCGCATCGGCGGACGATATCTCGCTCTGAGAATCGATGTGGATGATTCCCTGTGCTGTCGAGTTGACGTCACTCAGGCGTAGTTCGCCTGCGGTTTGGCTAACCAAGATATTGTCTTCGGCCGTGGCGGTTAAGCTGCCTGTCGAGCCGATGGAAAGGTTTAACGGTCGAGAGTATTGAATCTCCAAGGCGGTGGGAGTGACACCTGCCGGCGCCGTCATGCCGGGTGTGTAGTCGTAGTAGACGGTCTCACCGTTCGCATTGATTCCCACAAGCTGGATTTCTTCGGGGAGACTTGCGATTCTAAGAATCCCTTTCTGGATATCGCTCAATCCCGTGTCAAAATCATCAAGATTGATTTGATAGGCCTCTTGGTGCAAACCAATCGATCCACTCGCGTCGATGATCAGGCTACTGGCATCGACGTTAGCAGGCGGAGTCAGCGGGCTAATTTTCTCAGGCTTTATTAACGCATTTTCGGAAACGAAATTAGTGACGTCCCCAAGAGGATCACTTGCATTGCTGATCGCTGTCTTGGCCGCGTCAGAAGCCGTGAACATGTACTTTGAATCATAGAGCTCAAACTGCGGCTGAGTGGCCCATTCGGCCCCAAAGGTTAGATTGCTCGCGAAGGCAGCAACCGCCTGTTGCCAAGTTGTATTTGCCCAAGTCTGTACTTGATCATCTGTCGTGTCGTCAATAGCCTGCCCGCTTGCAGAAGCGTAGATTGGCTTGAGTGCCGCGATACCCACCGTGCTCAACAGGTAAGTTTGTTCAGGATTTCCGTCGCTGTCAGTTGTCGTCTCGACTGCCCCCCAGTTACCTGGGGCCCATGTGGTCCATCTCAAGGCCTGTGGCATGTTTGCATAAGTTAATGTGAAATCACTGATTGTTTGAATCGACGTAACTCCACCACTGCCGCCGGTGAATCCGAAATAAGCAGCGTTACCTAGCAGTTGTTCCAGATTGACATTCGAATAGACCGTGTTGAACGAGGTGCCTGCCGTCGTGTCAGCAAGCGTTTCGGTGATCGTCGAATTTGCCGGATCGTAAACGATGGTCACCTGAATAGGATTACCCGAATTAATTGCCACGTTACCGGTCGGCGAGTAGACGGTCGAAGTGTTTGCCGTGACAAAGTTAGTTCCGATCGTGTGCCCATCATACAAGTTCATTTGGTAAGCGGCGGTGGGCCCTGTGATTCCAACGTAACCAAGCGAACCGCCAATCTGCCCGAGCGCTTCCCTTCCCTCGGTCTGTAGCACCATCGCGATTCCGTCGGCACCCAGGTCGCCCGAAGGGGTGTAAGTGAAATTAGCCGTGAAACCGAGCCTTGTTGAAATTTGCTGATTTAGCCAAGTGGCAGTGGCGACGTTTGTGTCACCGTTTGTCAACTCAACCGACTCTGCATTGGCCGTCGGTGTGTAATTGTCCAGACCGATGGGAGAAAATAGAGCGAAACCCTCGGCTTCTGCCGCGACCTGTTCGGACAAAAAGACGAGTTGGAAATCAGTGATGGTTTGAATCGCCGTCGTATTCCCGCTGGCACCCGTGAACCCAACGTAGGAAGTTGTTCCCAACAGCTCTTCCAGGTCCACTTGTTCATGGGTCGTACTGAACGATTCACCCGTCGTGGTATTGCGGATAAATTCATCGATCGTCTGAGCCGATGGGTCATAGACAATCCGAACCTCGATGGGTTCGCCAGAATTGATCTCAACGGGCCCTGTTGAATTGTAATTGGTCGAGGTATTCGTCGTTACAAAACTCGTGCCGACCGTGTATTCGGTGTTGAGGTTCATCTGGTAGGCAGCGGTCGCGCCTTCAATTCCGACATACCCCAGTGCATCACCGCTCTGACCAACCGCATTCGTTCCCTGAGTCTGGAAGACCATCGCAATTCCATCGGCTGAAGGAGAAGCCGATGGGGTGTAGGTAAACGCTGCAGTAAATCCAAGCGATGTTGTGATTTCTTGATTGAACCAGCTGGCTCCAGCAATGTTTTGGCTACCATTCGTCAATTCAACGGAATTATCGCTCGTTACTGGGACATAATCATTGGATCCCGTAGAAACAAAGTTGCTGAAATCTGTGACGGTTGCTTCCGGAGTCAAGCTCCAGTATTGCGAGTAGTACGAATTGACGCCCGCCGTGAAGGCCGAAATGTTTTCCTGAGCATAATCGATCTGACTGTTGCTGATGAAGCCAAGAATTCTTTCCCTAATTTCGGGGGTCAGGGAATCAAGGTTTAGCTGGGATGAATCAAGCGTCAATCCATCAAGAACATTGCCATTGAGAGTCTTCAACGAGACGTTTTCAGCTGTTTGGATCTGCCCAAGTCGAAGATCCCCTTGGGCCTGTTCAATGAAGACATCCTCGGTTGCGTTAACGTTGACAAGACCTCCCTGAATCGTACCATTTTCGAGATTCTGTTCATTCAATTGCACCGCAAATGGCTGGGTTGCCGAACCGACTCCCCCATCTTTCGAATTCAAATTCAGGTATCCAGCTCGAACCACAGAACCAATCGATTCGGAAACGAGATTACCATCACTTGACAGTTCAACGGTCCCGATCGAGGTCCTAAAACTGGCCATCATAAAGTCACGAATCCGTTGTTCAACCGCACCATTGGTGGACGCCGTGAAGCCCACGTAGGCCGTCTTTGCTCCGAATAAGGTCTCAAGATTGACATCATGAGTTGTTTGCCATGAGTCGTCCGTCTTCAGGTCGACAAGTGATTCAAGCAATTCGCCAGATTCTGGATCGTAGGTCAATCGAACCAAAATCGGGTTTCCACTCGCAAAATCAACATCGCCCGTTGTCTGGTAAGGCCCTACCGCTCCCTGAGTAACAAAGGCCGAACCGACAGTCGCTGCCGAATCGAGATTAATCTCGTAGGCAGCCGACAAGCCCCCCATCCCGCCGTATCCGAGATCAGTGCTCGATGAGGAATTGCCGAGGGCATCCGTTCCAGAATTCTGCAGAACAAAAGCCGTGCCACCCTGCAAGCTGTCGCCGGTGGCCTGATAGACGAACTCTGCTTCAAAGGGGCCTTCTAAGTTGATCTGCTGATTTCGCCACACGGCAGAGGTCTGGAGTTGATCCAACTGCTTCGAGGTCAGTACAACATCGGGTCCCTCTAAAATGGGCAAGTTGCTTTGGTAGGTGAAATCGGTAATCACCTGTGTCGAGATCGAGGCCCCGGTCCCGCCGGTAAATCCGAGCCACGAAGATTCTCCCAATAACGATGGCAGCCTGACATTTTCGTAGGTCGTATTGAATTCGCTGCTGGTGACCGTATCGACAAGTGTCTCGGTTAGAAGTTGTTGCGCAACATCGTATTCCAGGGTGACCTGAATCGGATTCCCTGAATTGATCTGAACAGACCCCGTAGGATTGTAATCCGTCGACGTATTGGTCATCACAAAGTTGGTGCCGATGGTGTGGTAGTCGTACAGATTCATCTGATAAGCGACCGTGTTTCCTCCAATACCCACATAGCCCAACAGGCCGCCGCCTTCCCCGATCGCACTTGTACCTTCGTTTTGCCAAACCAAGGCAACGCCATCGGCTGCCATTTCACCGCTGGCCGTATAGGTGAACGAGATGGTGAAGTTTGCCGTTGGATATTTAGTAGGTAACCACGCCGCCGATGCCTGCGAGTATTGATTGCTTGTCAGTGTGAGCGATTCGTCATCCGAGGACAGGACGGCATCGCCAAGGATCAGCATGCCGTCGAACTCTGTCTGCGGATCCGTCGTATTGACCCCGGACCATTGCTGGTCACCATCCGAAAAGGCTGCGAGTAGTTTTTCTGCGGCAACCAAGTCAACGGACAAATCCTCAGGCGATGAAATATACACACCTTCGATTGCCAAGGCCGTCAGCGCTCCACCGTCAACGGTAACGCTGAGTGGGTTTTTCGCGGATCCAATCGAACTGGTGTCCCCCCCAGAAGCAAGAAAGACGTGACGCCCAGCAACGGAACCCGATGAAGAGGCTGTGATGGAACCCGCGCTTGTCATTTGTGTATCGCCAGCGAAACGAATGGGACCATTTAAAATGAGATCCGCATCGCTGCCCACCAATAGATTTCCAACACGCATTGCCGCAAAGTCAATGTCAATGGGATGGTCGGCCTTGATGAATGTAGTGAGATCGACCTCGTACCCCAACTCATTTCCGTACTTTTCCGCATCGACGGACTGGCTGAAGTCGTATTGGCCCACGCTGGAAATGCTGAAATCGCTGACCGTCTGAACGGCCGTGCCACTTCCACTGCCCCCCGTAAATCCAAGGATTGCGGTTTCCCCCAGAATTCCCGCCAGATTGATTTCATCGTAGACCGTGGTGAAAGAAGTGCCACTCGTTGCGTCGGCAAGTGTTTCCGTCATCGTGTTTGCGACGGCGTCGTAGGAAAGCCGAACATGAATAGGAGCACCGGAGTTGATCTCGACCGAACCGGTCGAGTTGTAATTCTGGGACGAATTGTCCGTCACGAAATTGGTGCCGGTGATCAAATCAGAGCCTTGTCCATAGTCGTAAAGATTCATTTGATAGGCTGCCGTTGCACCTTTGATGCCAACGTATCCGAGGTAACCGCCTGCCTGGCCGAGAGCATCGATTCCCTGGTTCTGCCAAACCAACGCAATGCCGTCAGCAGTTCGGTCTCCGCCAGCGGTGTAAACGAAATCGATGTTGAAGTTCTCCGTTGTCGGCACAAGCGTTGGGATCCAGGCCGCCGATGCGGTATCTTCGCTGCCGTCTGTAAGCGTGATCGACCCATCGCTAATGTCAGCCTCACCAACTGCGACAAACTCATCCAAGTCCTGTGCGTACGTTAAATCAAAATCGTTGATCGTCTGAATCGACGTCGCACCGCCACTTCCACCCGTAAACCCGAAATAAGCGGTTTGCCCCAACACTTCCTTCAGATTGACATCTGGATAGACTTTGCTGTAAGAGGTTTCGGCTGTGGTGTCGACAAGCGTTTCAGTGATGGTTGAATCAGACGGATCGTAAACGATGTTCACTTGGATTGGATTTCCCGAATTAATCTCAACCTCGCCTGTCGAGATGTAATTCATCGACGAATTGTCGGTTACGAAATTTGTGCCGATGACATTTGGATCGTAGAGATTCATCTGGTACGCGGCGGTGTTTCCGGAGATGCCAACATAGCCCAAGGCACCACCGAGGTTCCCGAGAGCCTCCGTACCTTCGTTTTGCCAGACCATCGCAATGCCGTCGGCGGCTCGATTACCCGCCGCCGAATAGGTGAAGTCCACAGTAAAGCCGCGAGTGGTGTCTAATTTGGCATCAAACCAGGTGGCTGTCGCAATGTTGTAGTCACCGTTGGTTAAGGTCACGGAATCTGCCTCGGCAGGAGGCGTGTAGGCCGAGGTACCTACGGGTGAGAAGTTAGCGAACCCATCAATCGACAGCGTTGTTAACTCAGACGGAACCACGGTCGAACCAGGTACGTACGATGGCGAAGAAGCCAACACGAAGTTACTCAGTTGTTGCGTTGAATTGTCATTGCCCGTTCCTCCCGTGAAACCGACATAGGCACTTTCGCCCTCCAGATACTCCGAGAGGTCAATCGAGTACTGCTTCGAATAGACAGAAGAGCCGTCCTGTGACAAATAGACATAAAGCGTAGGATCTTGACCACTGTAGTAATAGATGACGACCTCGGTCGGTTTTCCTAGCCCAATCGTCAGTTCGCCTGGCTGATCGTAGCTGCCAGAGGAATCCCCCTGGACGTACTTTGTCCCTGGAGTTGGCCCATTCTTGTTGTCATAGAGATTGAATTGATAAGAGACCTTGTTACCTGGGATCCCGACATACCCCAACGAACCACCCGGATCCCCAACGACGTCAGTTCCTTGCGTCTGTACGGCGAAGGTTACTCCATCCGCCGGGTGCTTCGACCCACCTTTCGTTGGGTTATAGGTAAAGGTGGCAACAAAATCTTTCGCCACGTCGACTGACTCATTGAACCAAGCCGCATTGTTTTCATCATCTTCCCCCGTGGTCAATTGCAGTACATCGACTTCGCCGGAATAGAAGCGAGTCACTGTACCACCGACCAATTCGAAATCCTCGAATCCCGTTGTGAGGATGTCCCCATAACTCCAGCTTGTAGGAGTCCATGGATCTCCGGGTTGCCATGCTGGATCCGCGTCAGCCACGACCATGGACTCAAAGACTTGCTGTTGCTCATAAGATGAAAAGATTGAATCTTTGAGCGGTTGATACTCCATTGTCAGGTCAGTCTGTACCAAATCAGGTGTGTCCGGAATGGACTGCCCGAGCGGTGCCGTGTAAACCTCAACGCCCTGTTCTGGATGGTAAACATATCGAGTTGTTTGCTGCTGCAGCGTATCTCGAATCTCTACGGTGCCGGTGACTTCGGTCGCACCCGCGTCAATTCCATCAAGCACGAGCGGAATTCCACTATTATTTTCGACGCTCACGATGGAAACACCTCCCACCATATTGATCAAGGCATCTGACATCGTCGAAACGATCTGCCCTTCGAGAAGAACCCCAACACGAGCAGATGCAGCAAAGGCAGCCAGCGTAATTTCATTCGTGCGCGCATCATACGTTGCAGAAATGTCAGATGCGTCGACACCGAACTCAGCAGGGTCAATCGAATAGACAGGGTTGGTAACATCCTTTGCCTGGTACCTCTGTTGATAATTCGTGAGTGTTTGCCCCAGCTCTTCGCCGAATGCGATCGCCAAAGCTCGTGGCTTGCCAACATTTAAGGGGGCATTGATATCGATCGTTTTGGCATTGATTGCGACCTGCGCTGCCGTCAATCCACCTGTGATATACGCCTGATAGGCACTGTCTTGCCCTGCAGAGGTAAGAGGAACGCTCGGCGAAGAGTTGCCATCGAGATATTGCGTCGCAGTTGTCTCCACGAGACTCGCATCCCATCCTAATGGTGAGCTCTGCGTCTGTCCGGGGATAAAGGGATAGGAAACCGGCTGTGCTGTTGGCGTGTTCGCTGAATTCGCCTTCGCTGATTCCTCGAAAGCATCCTCAATATCTCCTCCCGACCCGTAATAGGCATCCGGCGTATCGACGGCAAACGCGGCATTTGGCGAGTTAATCGTAATCGACGCAGCATTGATCGGCGCCAATTCGATAATCGGCCCATAATCATTGGACAACGTCACATCGCTCATCGGAGTATTAAAGTAGCCCGTCACCACAATGCCGGGGTTCGCACCATCATCATTTTTCCCCGTCAACTGAACGTTGATCGACGATTCTTGATTGGGTGATTCATTCTGGGTGAACGGAGCATTTTCATACGTTTCACCCGAAACCTTGTAGGTCAGAATATCAGGCGCCTCCAGGTTGTTCATTCCTGACACTCCGTCAAGAATCAACCAAGCATCGGTCGGGTTGTTGATATTCAGATCGGGAATATTCGTGGTCAGAGTTCCGCTTCCCGACAGACTGTCTCCGATCACCATAATACTCCCTTGCGGGACTAGAATTTGGCTGAACCGAATCGCCGGAAATTGATCCGGCAGCAGATTATTTTGC
Source organism: Pirellulaceae bacterium (assembly GCA_029243025.1). Lineage (NCBI taxonomy): Bacteria > Pseudomonadati > Planctomycetota > Planctomycetia > Pirellulales > Pirellulaceae > Pirellulaceae bacterium. The sequence continues at coordinate 8,049 of JAQWSU010000031.1, forward strand.
TTAATGAATTGCTTCGTAGCCGGATCAAGATCGCTCTCGTCAACGTTTGTATCGGAATTGGCTGCCGCTGAAAAAGCGACAAAGTATTCATCAAGCGAATCCCGATCAGGAGGCGCAATCAGTTGGTCTACAAAGTCAGTTTCGATCGGGATAGAGAACGAGCAGTTACTACTGTCGCCTTCCTCGCAATTGACTTGCAACGATGCAGGCGAACCGTCATCAGGAAACAAGTTCACATCGATGGTCATGTTTGGCGAGACGGCAATGACAGTGCCGTCGATCGTTACCGTCGTCGTTTGTGCCGGCAATACCGAATCCACCTTCATTTTCCCCGATGGAATATGTGCTCGCGTAGCACCGGCATGCTGTGAAAACGAATCCCCAGCCGACTCAGGCGTGGCATCGATCCGCACATCTTGCAGCGTTGCCAAGATGGATACGTTTTCATCAATCGTGATTTCATTATCCTGAGTGACCGAAACAGTCGCGGTACTCGGATGAGCGAGTCCGTGGGAGAACGAGAGCGCGCCGGAGCTAATCTGCGGGTAGAAGGACGAGTCGAAGGGCACGAGATTTCCACCCGCTGCAACCGTGACATTGTTCGCCGTCAGCTTAGAAGCGGTTGGCGCTTGAATTAGGATTGTCTCGTTTGAAGTCACCTCGACCGAAGTTGATGTATTCGCTGTACCTGCACCTTGGCTACGGGCAACGCACTCGCTGATCGTCATCACATCGACGGCTGTCCCGATCACAAGGTTGCCTGTCACCTCGACGGTCGCATTATTCGTTGCAACCGAAGTGTCGAGCGTGATCTTAAGGTCGTTAATGGAATAGGCAAGAGGAACGACGCCCCCAACATCCTGAGTGACAAAGTCTTGTGATTTTATCTGCTGGGTAGCAAGCACCGAAACTTTTGAAGGGGACTCGGAATTAGAAATGATTTGAGCGGTATCGGTGGTATCCATTCCCATATTTATCTTGGCGGTACCATCATAGTTCGTGACGGCCGACGCGCCGGAGCCTTCGACAACCCCTCCGGATCCGCCGCGAACCGTATTGTAGCTCTCATAAACATTGTTTTTACTGATCTTCGCGTCGTTCGGATCAGGAACCCTTGCGAGCGTATTGTTGGCCAAAACGGTGATGACACCTGCAGTTGTCAGGCTACTCGTGCCTTGCCATTCAATATTTGCTGTTGGCCCGAAAGTATTGTTGACCTTCGAACCACTACCGCCAGCAATCGAAGCCTGGATCGCATCGGCATAAGTGTCGTAATTGACGTTTGTCTGCGATAAAACCGACGTTACAGCAGCCGGCTCAGTCGTCTCCACAGTGAACGCATCGAAGGTCAAGGTTGCTTGAGGTTGAATGGTGTTATTCGCAATCGAGGCATCACCCGCAATGATCCCCCCTGAACCCGAAAGCGCTCGCGAACGACTCTGACCTCCTGCAATCGCTTCAAAGTCAAGACTTCCCGCCGCATTTAAGTTGAGAGCTGTCGCCACTGTGTACACGACAGGACTGTACGTTGAGTTGGTTTGGAAGATCCCAACGCCTAAACCGCCGATGTTGTAGCCCTCCTGGTCAGTGCCCGGGTTTCCCGTATCGCTGGCGGAAGTCGTTGTGTCTGCGGACGCCGAGAGGGCAACATTGCCCGCCGCTTGAAGGTTTCCAGAGGCATCCGTTGGATCGCTGCCGTTACACGTACCTTCCGTATCCGTCGCAAAGTCGACGCCGAGGCAAGCGGCTACGCCATCCGTGTAAATCACGGTGTGCGTCTCACCGGAACCAGCCAATCCACCAATCGTGACGGAATAGCCGTGAGTCGTGACGTCATGGTTGCTATCAGCATCAACCGATAGATTGGCAACTTTGAATTCTTCTCCTACGGAGCCGATCCCAGCACGCACCAAACCGTCTCTTTCTGTTTCGGATAGAAAGACGCCTACCGAGCCCACACCCGCTGATCCACCATAGATCTGAGCGTCAATATTCTCCTGGCCGAACGCCTCCACGGTCAGGTCACCATAGGTGTTGCCCGACAAAGGCGTGATGGTCGTCCCTTGGCCAACGTCAGCGACAACTTTTGAAGAGCTGTAAATATTGGAATTTCCACCCGCGCCGGCAGCTCCGATGGAAATCGATAATGATGTGGCAACCGACAGGGCATTCAATTCGACCGAATCGGTTGCACCCACGACAATAGGAGTGCCTGAAGCACCCGTTTTGATTCCGCTATTTTCAATCTCTGCGGTGATCTGATCATTGTTCGTAATTTGAGCCAAAGATACGCCGATAGAACCTCCGAACCAGCCAACCGAGGCTGCTCCCGACCCCACGGACGCATTCACTACTCCCTGTCGATCGGCGCTGACATCGAGACCATCGAACCCTGACATTGCCAAACTTTCAACATCATTCACGGACGCTTTAATGATATTGTTCGTCGTGACTTTGCTACTCGCCCCTGATCCGGAAAGCGCCGCACTATCAAAATAAGGAGCAAGTGCCACACTGACTGCGACGGCGACAGCGGTGTTCGTGACGTTTTGGAGTGAAGTCGCTTGAACGTTGATGGAACCGCCAGCAGAAACCATGGATGTATCCATATTGGGCGCGTCGACAAGCGTGTCAGTACTCGGCTTGCTACCGATCCACCCCAACACGTGATTAGCCAGGGTGACTTTGTTCGTTACAGCGCTCGGCGCGAGTGCAACCGATGCGTCCCCACTAATTGAAACCTGAAGACTTCCCGAACCACTTCCTGTCGACAATTCCGTCTTGTCATCAGCCCAGACAAAGACATTGCCAGTGACCTCGATGTTACTGTTTGAAATACCCGCTTCTGCCGTATCCGAAGTGGCGGCTTGTAAGAACGAACCGGATAAGCCGAAGGCGCCTGCAAAACTTCCGGTCGAAAAGGCGACGGAGACTGCGACTCCAAAGGCATCATTCGTAACCTCGGGCGCCAGGAACGCCAACACATTCAGAGCTTCTGCGTTGACGTCCGACGTTTCGACCGCGGCGAGAGTCTGGTTGGACGAGTTGAAAGTGTTGTCTGCACCGCCAATGGCGATATCCACCGACGTACCGGTGACGGACGCCGCTCCCGATATCGATGCTCCCCCTGCATCTGTTTGCGAAATAAGCTGATTAGAGGCTACTACGAACACTTGGTCCTGCGAGCCATCATCGGCTGTAGTGATGTCGGCTCCATTTGTTACTAGGGCCTTGGTTGCAACATTCAGGTCCGTTACAACGACCGCGCCGTTAAGGATAATTCCAGCCGAAAACGAGCTGTCGTCGGAGGCTTCCCCCTGTGCACTACCCGCAATCGCCAACGCATGTACATTCACGTCTTCCGTGAAATCCGCCGCCTTGCTCTGGTCCGGCACATACTGTTCGGTGTCAGAATTCAAAGCGCCCGTATGAGCCTGTGTCGTGACCTGGCCCGATCGGGTTACCGTCGAATCATTGATTTGGGCCAGCGTTGCCGAATCACCCTCCTCATCACCGAGTCGGGTGACGACCACAGCGGCACCGACTCCAATGCCAACCTGAGCGTCTTTCATGGACAGCGGTTTGCCAATGTCGAGCGAAAAATATCCGGCGAAGGACTGCAGCACGGGAGCCAGCACGGCGGTTACCAAAAGCGGCTCGGTGTTTTCTGAGACGCTTTCGATCGAGCTGCTTTCTATCTGAGCGGTTGTGGTGGGGTAGAGGAAGTTCGTCGCCCACATTCCTCCGATTTCGACACTCGTTCCGGCCGGCACCACGACATCCACGCCGGCGCTCAATACGCGGCTTTCCGTGAAATCTTCGGCAGCCACCGTGACCTGTCCATCGCTTTGCGTGATCGTGCTTTGATTCACTTCGGCAGTTGTTGTATTTTCGACCTGGTTCCACACGGCACTCATGCCAACACCGACAACGGTTTTGGCATCCAGTCCTTCTTCACCTTCTTTCAGACTGCGTCGATCCCACGTCACCGCCGCAGTACCGGCTGCGCCCCAGATTTCATCCATCGACAGGGCGGTAAGGCTGATGTCACCGATCTCATCCGTGGCCGGGAGGTTATTGATATTTGCGATGGTGGTATTGGTGATTTCATTGACCACCACCGAGCCCGCGATTTGAAGATCGATCCCCTTGGGTGCTGCGACTTGGAGACCTGCGGCGCAGGTTCCGATTTTCTTGTCATTGAGAGCTTCGAGCTCGAGTGCGAACGTTTGAATCGTGGCGTTTTCGAGCAAGGCCTGAACATCGGCATCCACCTTTGCCACCGCTGCCGATCCGGCAATCCCGGCCAGTGATTTCTCATCGCCACCTGCCAGTGAGATCGCGGCCTGCCCCGCAACCGGATTCAAAATCGTTTCGTTTGAACTGGATATTTCAAGCGTATTGAACTCGTCTTCAGCAGACAGGCTGCCAACCACAGATCCTAAATCGTTCAGGTACGCATAGGTTTGATCGTCGACAAAGGCTCCCGCAAAATCACCCGAGATCCCAAGTCCCCATTTTCCTTCGATTCCGTTCGCCGCATCCTTATTCTCCTCCGCTGGAACATTGTCGCCGCCTGGCTCACCACCGAGGTCAGGGTTTCGGGCGGAAATCGATCCGACAATCGACAAGGGGACAATCGTACCCCCCGAAACGGCTTCAATCGTGAAATCCCCAGGTGAGTTGAGCGAAGACGTTTTCGCGGTGCCACTTTGGGTCTGGGATCCCACCGTCGCGACAACATCACGGCTGAACTCTACCGTCGAAGCGCTGAGTCCAATTCCCTTCGTGGTTCCCAACAGAACGGCTCCACTGACGGCCCACAAGTCGCTGGTATCCTCGGCGGAAACATCTACGGCCCCCGTCGTGCCGTCGACCGCAACTAAATTGACGGGTAAATTTTCCGTGATGATCTGTGCGCCGACCGTCTTGCCACGATCAGCATCCGAATCTACCGGTTCTCCTATCAACAAGTAAGTAAGACTCGCTTCAATTCCGAGTCCCGAACTGTTGGCAGCCGATTGACCAATTTGCACGATCGTGCTTTCACTCTCTGCGGTCACGTTCAAACCGCCCTGACCATAAGTGACATCGGTCGAGGTGTTGGTTGGCGTATCGCTGGTTGGATTAGCGCCGCCCAGCAATGCCTGGGTATTCTCCGTCATTTCGAAGAAGTTGACCGATCCACCGAAAGCGTTTTTCGCGGTGTTTTGGAACGGCGAAAGCACGCTGAAGAAATCGCCTTTTTTAATTCCGCCAACGAGTTGTGCGACTGAGAAATAGAGCTGTCCTGCGAGACCAATTTGCTCGACCGTCGTATCAGCATGAACCGTGACAGCAGATGCCTTACTCAACACAAATTCTGGAGCCGGTACACGGGACGAATTTTCCGCATCCCATTGTTCGAAGGTTAACTGCTGATTGATTTGTGCACCGTCGGCGATCTGGGCGAGGTTCGTATTCGCGATCGTTTCCACAGTAAAGCTGCCTGTGATCACGTAATCCATTTCTTTTTTGGCTTTCACCAAGCCCACGTCAGCGCCCATATTAAACGCCATTGAGAGCACTTTGACATCACCAAATGCCAGGTCTTTAATCGTGTCGATCACATTGCTGGCGATTTGACTGCCGTCAGCATCTTTCCAGCTCGACCAGGGCGGCTCGTACTCGACTTCCGACGAGACTTCCAATTCATTAACCGCGGTGACAATGGCATCGGATTCCACCACGGCTTGACTTGAATTGTCCACGAAGGCCATGGCGAGTGCGACGGCGACAGCTCCTTCTGTCTCATCGCTCTCGATATTCTCGCCCTTTTGTTTTGTCGTACCTTTCGACAACACTGCCTCAACGAAGGTGTTGACGCTTTCTGTGATGCTGCTCTCAACGGTAACTGCGTCGGCACTACCGATTTCTGCCGTGCTACCGACCGTTGCCTTCACATCATTCGATACATCTTGGATGGCAACCGCCAAGGAAACCTCGAACTGATTGCTTTTATCTTTGAGCTCCTCGGGAGTTTTTTCGGTAATCTCTCGATCGATGAAGGATTTATAATCCTTTCCTTCCCCTGCATCTTTTTTCCAGTTCGAAACTCCCTTCAAGTAATACGCCAGGAGCGGAAATTTACCGAGGGTGGCTGTGGCACCGGCACTGTTACTCGAGTCCATATCCGACTTGATGGTGATGCCGGTGGGATTCTCGACGGGCGAAAGGGTGACGGTCCCGCCTGGCATGAATTCGGACGGTGCTGCATTCAGCGGAATATAGGGCCGCATGTCAATGAGCTTGGGCGGTGTGCTGTTGGCATCCTCGGCGCTTGCCGCCAAGCCGACCACCACCGTTTGGGAATCGAGACTATCGCCGGGAATCACGGCGTAATAGGTAACGCCATCCTGCAACCCCATCCCGGGAAGATCCCAGGAATCCTGGAAGGTGACGGGGTCTCCCGTTTCGAAAGGTTGCGATGAGGCAGACAAAACCCATGGGTCATCAGCCGTTCCAGACCCTGTGACCTGCGAGTTGACTCCTCCTGAATTTTGTATCGCCGATTGCACCTCAGTCGCGGAAGCGTCGTAATCGATCGGACCCGTTGTGACCGGTTCATTCGACGCTGACAAGGTGAGTGTGAAGGTTCCGCCACTGGCGTTTGTCGAAATGAGCTGAACCCACGTCGGCGTCGACCGCTGCAGCATCGAGGTCGGTGATCCGTTTTTGGTTAGTTGACCACTGTCGATCGAGAGGGAATCCTGCAACAGGTTGGCGATCAGCCAGGGAGATGTGAATTCACCTCGACCAGTCACCGAAATCAAGTCTCCGCCTAACAGCGTATTCAAGCTGTTTTCCAAATCCTCCGGTGCAATGTCCCAAGCAAGGGGACCGGTGGTCATGGGACCGCCATTGCCGTCGGTGACCGTGAGCGTGAAGGTGCCTGCGTTCGCAAAGGAAAACAGCTGCGTTGCACCGGCGGTCACCGATGTGATGGCTGCTTCCCCATCGATCAAATTCGAACTATCCACGTTGGTAACATTAGCGATATCGTTCAGCGAGATGAAGACCTGGCCGCCATCCATGTCAGCATTCACGATATCAAACTCGGCACCGCTACTTGGATCAACCAAACTTTGACCGTAGCCAAACGACACCTGATTGGCACTCGTCATTTGCATATTTGTGGGTTGCTCGCTGCTATCGAGCAACTGACTGCTATCCACATTGAGTTGCGAAGGATTCAGCCCTTGAATCTCCCACGGATCGGAAAGTTGGCCAGCTCCACTCACCGTCACGCTGACTCCGGAAACTGCGAGGTCGTTAACGGCCGTCGCAACATCTGCCGACGAAGCATTCCACGCCAATTCCGAAGTAGTCGCAGGCTCCTGATCGGCAACCTGAATGGTAAGCGTAAAGCTGCCACTAGTTGCTTCGGAACCTAAAAAGATATCTGGCGATGTGTCCGCCGAATCGGTCAGCGTCAGGATATACTGAGGAACTGCAGGGTTCGCATTCGTATTGTTGACGTTGAAGGCGTAGTACGTATCGCCATCGGTCAGTCCTGCCATCGGCTTGCCTTCGACAGCATGGTAGGTCACCGCCGTGTTATCTGACAGCTTCGGATCTTCAGAGAAGACAAGACCCACCCCTGTTTCGAACGTACCAATAGGCAGCGTAATATCCTGGTCGTTAACGGTCAGATAGGGCGATGCGGCTTGAATCGCCGGATTGGCCGCCTCGGCCTGCGGCGCACTTTCGGCGAGACGAATCTGCCCTGACCATGAATCTTCGACCGCGCTTTCAACGGTTCCTCCGGCGGCCTCGAGATCTTCTGTGTCGAGTTGAATCGATTCCTTACTAAGTCCATCAATCACCCAAGGCGACGATGTCTGGCCGGCTCCTCGCACACTGACAATCACGCCCGTCAAATCCAGATTGTTGATTGCTTCTTCCAGGTCATCCGCCGACACATCCCAGTCCAGCGAATCGGTCGTCCCTACGCTGCCATTGGAACCTGAAATTGTGAGCGTAAAGGTACCGCCATCGGCATTGGAGTCAATGGTTGACCAGGGGGTCGTATTGTCAACGATCGCGTAATAGTCCGCTTGATTGTTGAGCGATGTCACCTCGGGGTTGAGTCCGGCGACAAATTGCAGTTTTGCTCCTTGACTAATTGGAGTGTTCGGCGGAAGGCTGGTGACGGTCTCACCCGAGGAATCGATCGATGCTACACCGAGATCAACTTCCCCCGAGTTCAAGTCATAACCACTAATTGGATAAGTCGTATTGGTTGCCCCATCGAGCAGATACGAAGCACTTGTCAAGACAAGAGGAGTTGAGGAGGAGTCCAATAATTGGATTGCCAGCGGAAACCCAGCGGTCGGTGCATCGATGACCTTCACGGTATAGTTGTCGTCTTCTGACAAAGCTTTAACCTGCTGATCGGAGTCGATGTATCCAAGAAACCGATCGGCTGAAGCGCTGAAATTGACAGTGTCTCCCGTCGTAAAGAGTTCTTTGCCGTCAGGCGTTTGGTCGTAACCAAACAGGATGTAGGCTTGCTTCTCTGCATCAATACTCGTCAAGGTGACGGGAACTGTTGTACCGGATTCGCTATTCGTTAATGTCGGAAAAGCAAAGCCTAGAGAAATCGCATCGCCACTCTCCGCATCTTCCAATGTATGCGCAAATTGCAATTGATATTCTTCTGACGCTTCCCCTTCGTTCTCGGAAACGATCAAATAGTACAAGTTTCCAGGAGTGAGTCCTGGGATCGTTCCAAAGTTGGAACTGGTGAAAACAATCGCGTCCCCCGTTTCGAAATCGATTTCTCCCGAGAGGTCGACACTATTGCTTTCGAAGTCGACCTGAAACGCCGGATTAAAGTCCAATGGTTCTGAATCGGTCGCATCGTCACCCTCCGTTCCTTCTTCAGAGCCCGGTATAAGCGACGTTACCTGACCGTCAACCACTGCCGAAACGGTGGCATTCGCTGAAGACCAACTGAATGCGGCACCGACTAAACCATCGCGATAGGCAACCGCCTTCACATGATTCCCACTATCGCCCTTCGCTTCGGCTGATATTTCGACATTGCCAACGCTACTTACCAGCGAATCCGTGTCGACGTAAACGGTCGAAGTGGTTTGCTGATCTGACCAGCCAACTGCTCCCGACACGGCCTTGGGATTTGTCTTGCTAATCCCGTTGTTCTTTAGTGCTGTGACCTCAAGTTCAATTTCATTTTCGACGTTTGAGGTAATCGCAACTTCAGTACCGGACACGACCGCCTGGTTCAGGTCAATGGTCGCCTTGGCATTTGTATAAAACGTTCCAATTGCGAAGGCGAACTTATCTCGCCAGTCGAGTCCCTCCTTGGGACTGCATAATCCTTGACCACCAGCCTCTTCGCCCGGATCTTCCCCTTCCGCGTTCGGTTCATGCTCCCCTTCAGGTTCTTCCGCGTTGCTATTACAAAGCACTCGATTCCAGACCGCTTTTCCGCTGGCGATCGCCGTGGACTCGGCTTCGATTTCAACCTCACCCTGCTCGGATACAACCTGCACATTTTCCAACGTAATTTGGGCATTTGGCTTCCAGACCTGAATGGCAACAGGTAGTGTGAAAAGGTCTGGCACTTCTAAGGCTTCCATCATCACGGGCGCCAAATTCGAAATGCCAAAACTTTTGATGGAATCCCAGGTCGCATTGTCATTGACCCCTGCTTCCGCAGTGATGGTGACGCCTTCATGACCAGAGACCACCACGGGTGTCGACTCCGATCCAATCGTCACCTTGGCTTCGTGGACGAGTGCCGAGAAGAAATCTGCCACTTGGTCCAATGCGCTGATGTCGAAGTTGGGCAGCTTGTGAGCCAGTTCCAGTGTGACCTCGCCCTCGGAACTCACGATGTCCGCACTCACGGTGAGAGAATCCTTGCCACGAATCGTGATGTCACCCGTGTAACAAAGTGGCGCATCAATGACGACGTCTTTTTCTTCATCAGGCTCATAGTTTCCCGAGATGAAATCAGCTGGATCGTCTGAGCATGTTGTTGTCAACATCAAACGGTATTCAAGCCGTTCTGCACCGGTATTCAACGTTCGACGAAGTGAGTGCTGATTCTGACGTTTTTGAAAACGGCGGGAGTTGAAAAGTGAATTCATACCGTTATTTCCACCAAGTAAAGTCGGGAGATGTTTTTTCATGTCTATCGGGGAAGGAATCTATTCAAAGGAGAGAGAATTGGCGATTGATGGCGTGACTGTTGTCGGCAAATGGTGACTCAGCGTACGCCGATGGAAACAACTATCGCAGCACGTTTTAGATCGCTGTTTTCGAAAACAATCGTTTGTATTGCCGGTCGAGTGGAAATGAGCAAAGTGTTTTGTGTGCTCGTTGTGTTTGACGTGGGAAATGGATGGGGGCCTGGGAAGAACGTGCGTTGTTGCGAATAATTAACAGGGTCGTCGCGTTGTCATCGAATCGCGACTAGTTTCGTATGTTACGCGAGAAAATCTCAGCTGAGAAGCGTCAAAACGGATTGAATTGAGTTCGTAAAGAGATCAGCACTTTTCAATCTGTTGGATTGGAACCGCTGCCGAATTTTTTCGGTGCATTGGTGTTAAGAGAGAACACTCTCGATAACGCCAGGAAATGAGTTTCGGGTGGCGTGCGAAAAAAGGTAGAGATTTTACCCTTACTCGGGTCCACGATTGGCTGATGTTGCTTGTTGGGGGGGGCTGAGAGGAGCAGATCTGACCATGTTTTGATGGAATGGTAATTCGTTCTCAATTTTGGCTTGACCGTTTCAGCCATTCTGCCTCGATGGGGCAGGCGAAGCGAATCCGAAAGAAGTTGGAGTAGATTCCGGCGATATTTTTTCTCGTTAATGTTGGGATGCGCCATGACCACTACTATTGGTGGTGCAATGAACCTCAAAATAGGCGTGTGGTCAGATCGCTCAAACCGTGTCTGGGATCGGTGATGAAGGCAACTCTGCTGAGCAAAGACCATCCGTGCTGGAATGAGTCGAAGCCGTCGTCTACCAAGTCTGGTAGGTGCGTTGCTTTAGCCGTTTGGGAAGTTCATTGTCGATGCCATGGAGTGGTGAGCCGTTTGGCGCGGACGTCTTTTCCAGCGGAAGCAGCTGGTGATTCGTTAGCCGGTCGGCGATTTCAGCCGAACGTTCCGAAGCTGGCTCCCAAGTTGCGAAGCAGGCATCCGTGATTTGATCCCGATTGCCGTTTGGCTTGGCGACCAAACCGTGGTCGGAATCGTTTTCGCCTTCTGCCAACGGTCGGTTGAGATAATTAATGACTCTCAAGACATCAATCGGAGTTAAATAATCATCATTGTTGGTGTCATAGTAGAAGCTGACCGTGTCGGCGGATCCGATCAAAGGATACGATCCGGTTTGATTGAGTTGGTTGATTAAGATCAGAGCATCGAGTGGTGTAACCAATTGGTCGCGATTGACATCCTCGGGAGTTTCTTGATTATGCCAATTGGTTTTCACGCCATTCAACCAAATCTGGTTCATGCCATCGGAGGCAAAAATCCAGTCGTCTGAATTCGCATGATAAATGGAGTCGTCATTCTGTCCGGTGATGATTCGGTTGACGCCACCCGCATCGCGAATGGTGTTTTCGCCCTGCCCTGCATTAATTCCGTCATTGCCGTCACCGGTATGAATTTCATCATTTGCAGGGCCAGTTGTGATGGTGTTGTTGCCTTGCATGTCGGTGACTTTGACACGAATGGCATCCGCAGAGATCCAGTCGTTGTCGCGTCCCCCGTCGATCTGAAGTGTGAAAGGTTCAAGCTGCGACGGGTCTTGGCCAGTCACCTGGACGAAGTCATCCCCGGCGAGTAGGACGATTTCTAGTTCGTTCACCTCGGATGTTGAAAAGTTCTTTTGTTGTCGATCGTTTCCGTTGGAAATGAGTTGGACAGAGATATCGTTGTCGTGAGCATTGACTTCGACCGCATCTCTACCTGAAGTACCCACTAACAGTAGTTTGTCC